>NZ_JAVRHS010000029.1:0-831 GCF_031846435.1 Croceicoccus esteveae | reverse complement strand
GAAGCACCGATCATGGCTGAACAGGATCAGGCGCCCGGCATGGCTGCGGCACAGGACAGCGCGGCCAGCCAGGCTGCAACGGCACAGCAGGATGCGCCTGCTGCACCCGAGACTGCGTCATATGCCGAGCAGATGACGACTGAGCAGGCTGCCATGGCCGCAACCGCTGAGCAGGCTCCTGTCGAGGTTGCTGCTGCTGAAAAAGCTCCTGCCAGGCCTGTGAAGGTTGCAGAAGCCGACATCGACAAGGAAAAGGACGAGAAGGACAATCACGACACCGACGGCGATGCCGCTCCGGTTGATCTGGCGCTTGATCCTGCTGCCGACATTCTTGCCGCGGTTGCAGAAGCCGATGGTGCACGCGCTGTTCCCGGTGCCGAAGGTGAAGCTTCCGCGCTGATGGGCGGCGGTTCGGGTGCCATTCTTGGCCTTGCTGCTGTTGCAGCAGCCGGTGCCGGCATCTACTTCCTGGTCGACGACAATGACGATGATCTGGATGTCATCACCCCGCCGCCTGCCGAAAACCAGGCGCCGGTAATCACGTCTGGCGATTCAGTTGCCATCGATGAAAATTCGGACGTTGATGATGTCATCTACACTGTCACCGCCACCGACGCCGATGGCGACGATATCGTCTACACCCTTGGCGGTGATGATGCCGCTGCATTCAGGATCGATTCCGACACCGGAGAAATCCGTTTTGTCGCATCGCCCGATTTCGAAGCGGGCGCTGATTACGACATCACTGTCGTTGCCACCGATTCCGAAGGCAATGCCACCAGCAAGGACGTGTCGGTCACCATCAACGATCTGGATGATGGCGATGTGACG
>NZ_JAVRHS010000028.1:0-877 GCF_031846435.1 Croceicoccus esteveae | reverse complement strand
ATTATGCAGTAAAGGCTTGAAGAAGGCCAGCAGCGTGAAGCCGCTCATGGCCTGAAACGCGCCATGCCGCGTGAGGACCACACTGAAAGGCCCAATCAGCGGCGGGTTCAGAAAATCGCCGGGCAAGCTGTCGGAATACACCATGGCAGTCGCACGATCGCGCCGTGTGTCGCTGGCGATTGCGACAAGGATGGCAACCGTGTGGGAGCGAAAAGCCCGGAGGCAAGGCTAGTGATACTGCACGCGATAGCTGCCACCGAGCCGCAACAGGAGAAGCCCTGCATCATCAAACCTATGGTCCAGATGGCGAACACCAGGCGAAAGAGCCGCTCCAATCTGATCGATACCACAAGACAGCCATAGCCGGATCCAAGGATCATAGCTGCGACAGATGCCATCACAGCGATCCGGCTGATCGTTGTCGGGGCGGAAACGCTCTTTTCTGCGAGCAGGAAGGAAGCCTGGGTTGTGGTCATCATCAACACCACGCCGGTTCGGGTGATGACGACATAGAACATTCGAAGCGAAAGCAGGCTGGACGCCCGGCTTCGCAGGTGCCGCAGTCACTTTGTGCGCCGCGGTCATTTTCACGAACCCTCGCTGCGCGCCAGCCATATGTGGCCGGCCATTCCGAAAGCCACGGCGTACAAAGGATTGCGCCAGCAGCGGCAGCACGAGGATCAACATCACCAAGATGATAGCGGCTTGGTGTCGATCCGCACAGCAGAACCCGTTGACAGCAGCCTTTCGCAAGCGATCATGCGCTGTCCAGTGTCAATCCGCTTGTCGGCCCGCCTCGGCGGTGACATGCAGAGGCCGACGACGTCCTGGACCTTGTCGACGAGCAGCGGATCCGAGGAGAGCCTGAACGTCCCGA
>NZ_JAVRHS010000027.1:0-1116 GCF_031846435.1 Croceicoccus esteveae | reverse complement strand
AGGGCGGATGAATGGGTTGGTGGCGATGAAGCCTGGCTGATCATCGACGGCACCGCCTTGCCAGGGAAGGTAAGGCCTTGGTTAGCGTCGCGCTGCAATATGCTACGGCGCCCGGCAAGAATGCCACTTGTCAGGCGCTGGTGTCGGTGAAGCTGGCTGCGGGCGCAGTTCCGCTCATGCTGAGCTTGCGGGTTGCTCCTGCCGGAAAGCTGGACGGGCAATGCCACGCGCATGGGCAAGGCCGACGTGCCTGCGCCCTTGCAGGAGTACCGGACCAGGCCCTCGATCGCGAGCGAGGTGTCACCGCTGCCGGTGTGCGTTCGGCTGTGTGCTGGCCGCTGCCGGTTACAGGTCAGTTACAGGCCAATTAAAGGCTGTCCGCTCGATTCTGACAGGCACTGAGTGCGCGCAGCCTTTGCTGGGCGATTGGCATCGCCGGGCACCAAAAGGTTTATCCAGCCGATGTGCAACTGATCTTCCCGGTCGCACGACACGGTCGTGCGCGGGGTGCGGCATGTGCCGGACGTCAGATCCTTGGCCGCACCCGCAATGCTCCAAGGCGCGACGTGGCCACAGGTCAGTCGGCGCAAGGGAGCAAGGGGACGGCTGACAGCCTGCTTTGCTGCCATGCGCGTGCGCATTGCCGATGGTGCGCCTCGCTGAAACAGGCTCTGCCGGGGCCCGGGACATGCCAGGCAAGGAACCCTGACTGGTGGGGGCGTCGCTCGCATGGCGAACGCAAATACTGTCTCTTGAACCTGCCTGGCGACACCCCGATCAAGTCCCTCGCCGGCGCGATCAGGGCTGGCCAGGTCTGCGAACAAGCGCATCAGCAACGCAAGCAGGAACCGGGACTGGATCACTTCGAACGACGATCCTGCAACAGACTTCACCGCCATGGCGTGAGGTAAATGATGGCCTGCGCCGTCCTGCAATCCCGAAGCCTCGCTCAGGCAGGGCGGAAAAACACTTCGCTCTGCCTCCTCACCCCACCTTGCCAGCAGTGCACCAGCCCATCCTTGACCACCTGTCACCACCACCGCCGAAGCATTGCCCTCACCAACGATGTACCCTCATCAGACATCCCGGCAAACTTCTGCCAAAGTAGTGGGAGGC
>NZ_JAVRHS010000026.1:0-1273 GCF_031846435.1 Croceicoccus esteveae | reverse complement strand
TGAACCGCCCCGGGATTGCCGGAGGCCATTTGGTTTAAATTATGCTGCCATTGGCGTGTCGTCCAGCATGGCGTAATAGCGTTCCTCAGCTTCGGCCGGCGGGATATTGCCGATGGGCGCGAGCAGGCGGCGGTTGTTAAACCAGTCCACCCATTCGAGCGTGGCGTATTCAACTGCTTCAAAGGATCGCCACGGTCCTCGCCGGTGGATCACCTCGGCCTTGTAGAGGCCGTTGATCGTCTCGGCCAAGGCGTTGTCATAGCTGTCGCCGACACTGCCGACCGATGGCTCGATCCCGGCCTCGGCAAGGCGCTCGGTATACTTGATCGACACGTATTGGCTGCCGCGGTCGCTGTGGTGGATCAGGCCGCCACGATGGATGGGCCGCCGATCATGGATCGCCTGCTCAAGGGCATCGAGCACGAAGCTGGCATGTGCCGTCCTGCTCACCCGCCAGCCAACGATATAGCGGGCGTAGACGTCGATCACGAAGGCGACATAGACAAACCCGGCCCACGTCGCGACGTAGGTAAAGTCCGAGACCCACAGCATGTTCGGCGCCGGTGCATGGAACTGGCGGTTGACCTGATCGAGCGGACACGGCGCGGTCTTGTCGCTAACCGTCGTTTTGACCGGCTTGCCACGGATCACGCCTTGCAGGCCGAGATCACGCATCAGCCGTTCCACCGTGCAGCGGGCAATATCGAAGCCCTCACGCTGCATCTGCCGCCACACCTTGCGTACGCCATAGACCTTGAAGTTGGCGTCGAACACGCGGCGCACTTCCGGCTTCATCGCCTCGTCGCGCTGGGCGCGTGGCGACAGACGCGACGGATCGCGGCGCTGTGCCACACGCTCATGGTAGGTGGATGGGGCGATCGGCAGAACCCGGCAGATCGGCTCGACCCCATACTCACCCCGATGCTCATCAATGAAGTTGGTCATCGCTTGAACGGGCGGTCGAGCTCCGCCTGGGCAAAATATGCAGACGCCTTGCGCAGGATCTCGTTGGCCTGCCGCAGCTCGCGGTTCTCGCGCTCCAGCGCCTTCAGCCGGTCGGCCAGCTCGGTGGGCACGCCAGCACGTCTCCCGCTGTTCACCTCGGCCTTCTTCACCCACTCCAGCAGCGTGTGCCCTGAGCAGCCAATCTTGGCAGCTATGGAGGTGATCGCCGCCCAGCGAGATGGATGATCGCTCTCGTGGTCCAGCACCATGCGGACTGCCCGTTCACGAACCTCCGGTGCAAACTTGTTCGTCGTCTTGCTCATCGTAG
>NZ_JAVRHS010000025.1:0-2058 GCF_031846435.1 Croceicoccus esteveae | reverse complement strand
TTCATGGTCGGCCTTGCGATCCTTGCTCCACTCTCTTTCTAATGCCGTTTCCGCCTGGTCGGGGGCGGAGCACAAACTCCATCGCCATTCCGTTGGCGATCCGTCTGCCGTGTCAGAACGAGAATGAGCCTTTGGCCTTCTACAGCGTTGCAATCCGCACGAAAAAGGGACGCGCCGGATTTTCCCGGTGCGCCCCTTTCACATCAGTCAGAATGACGGACGTATGACCGGGCCCATCATTGCAGGTTAAAACCTTGCCAGCCATTTTCAGCCGCCTTCCGGCTCAGTTCGGCAAAGCGGGGGAAACCGCCGACGTAGATCATGAAGCCGCCCTTCTTGCCCTCGATATTCTTGGCGTTGTACCAGGAATCGGCATGGCGGTGCACCATGTGCATGGCCACGTTCTGGGTCTCCTCATACCACCACTGCTCGGCTTCTGGCGTGGTATCGACCCGCGTCTTGCCCTCGGCTTCCATGGTGTCGATGAGATCGGCGAGGTAATCCACTTGCCATTCACCTGTGGTGATCATCTGGGCCTGCGCGCCGGGCGTCATCGGACCATGAACCATCAGAAGGTTCGGAAAGCCTGCAATCATGTAGCCAAGGTAGGTGGTCGGACCGTCTTTCCATTTATCGGCCAGCTTGATCCCGTCGATGCCCTCGACATCCATGTTCATGAGCGATCCCGTCACGGCATCGAAGCCCGTGGCCATCACGATAACGTCCAGCTCGTACTCGCTCTGAGCTGTCCGCAGGCCGGTTTTCGTAAACTCGACGATCGGCGCCGATCTTATATCGACGAGCGAGACATTGTCCCTGTTGAACGTCTGATAGTAACCATTGTCGATGCACATCCGCTTGCCCCCCACCGGATAGGTTTTCGGGCACAGGAGTTCGGCCGTTTCCGGATCGTCAACAACGTCACGTATCTTGTTGCGGATGAATTCGGCGACGATGCCGTTGGCTTCCATGTCTGTCATCACATCGGTGAATGCGACCTGCATCTGGAATGCACTTTTCGAGTTCCAGGCCCTCTCAAGGATTTCCTCGCGTTCTTCCTCAGAGCATTCGAGCGCTGATTTCTCGCCATACGAGACGATTGAAGTGCCCCAGGTATTGAGAATTTCCTCTCGCCGCGCGGGATAATTTTCCTTCCAGTCCCGCTCGTGCTCCTCGTCCATCGCACGGTTTCCCGATGGCATGCTGTATGCCGGCGTGCGCTGGAAGACAGTGAGGCTTTTCGCCTGCTGTGCCAGAATAGGGGCTACCTGAACGCCGGTCGATCCGGTGCCGATCAGGCCGACGCGCTTGTTCGCCAGATCCAGCTCCCCGCGGGGCCAGTCGGTGGTGTGGTAGATCAGGCCTTCGTAATCTTCGCGCCCCGGCCAGGGTGGCTCGTTCGGAATGGATAGCGCGCCGGTGGCGGCTATGATGTAACGGCACTTCACATGATCGCCGGCTGACGTGCGAACGTCCCACAGGTCGCTTTGCTCGTCGAACCGCAAGGATTCAACGGCGTTCGACAACCGGATGTGTTCACGCAGATCGAAGCGGTCCGCGACGTGGTTGGCATAGCGTTCAAGATCGGGCTGGGCAGAGAAGTACTCGGGCCATTGCCATTCCTGCTGCAGGTCTTCGTCAAAGCTGTACGAATATTCCACGCTCTGGATATCCACCCGGGCTCCGGGATACCGGTTCCAGTACCAGGTACCCCCGACACCGTCACCTTTTTCAAAGCAGATGACCTTGTACCGTTTCGACAACTGATAGGTCGCGTAAAGGCCGGAAAAGCCTGCGCCGATAATTACGACATCGACCGTCTCTGTCATAATGCCAAACCCTCTTCCTCTGATTTCAGACCCCGCTTTCGCAAAATCGGTATCTTACGATCCACGACTCTGCAAAACAGAGCCTGGATGCGCCTTATGCACATACCTTATCATCATAGCGACATACCCGGCCAATGAAACGCAGAAATACCGATGGTTTGCGTATTGCCAAAGCCGAAAACCGACGGATAAAGGTGCTCAGCCCCCCGCCAGCGCACCGCTCTTCCTG
>NZ_JAVRHS010000024.1:0-4016 GCF_031846435.1 Croceicoccus esteveae | reverse complement strand
GCTCACCGAATCCGGCTTCGCGTCCAAGATTCCCAACATGTGCCACTTCCCCGGAATTGCATTCCCATGCTTCAGCAGCAGATCGCTGGACGATCCAACCATATGATTAGCGTCAAGACTTGCCCAAGACGATGAGCCAGAGCCACCCATTATGATATTGATCGAGTGGGGGAGAATCGGGAGTATCTCCAACATCAACTGAGCATCCTCATTGATTGCTTTTGGAGCGTTGCGCCCCTGCCTTCCACGTAACCTACGCTCTTGCCTGTTTCCCTGCTCAGGCTCGTCCTCGCTAGCGCCCTCAAGCATTTTGCGTTTCACAGTAGGGAGTTCCCACATGGCTTTGAGCATGCCGAGATCAATCAGGTTCAAAGAACCTGACATCAGCACAATGCCACCGAGATGTGTGGAGGTAATGTCGCGGCTTATGAGGCCATTGCCATCGAGTGCGTCGAGCAATTCGCGGGCGTTTGCCCAAAAAGGATCGTAAACGCGCTCAAGCGCCTGACCGCCACCCTCCTTTGGCGTCATCTCCAAACCTAGGTTGCCTCCTCCTGCCAGCGGCAAGTTGCCGCCGACTTGGAAACTAAACCCTCGACTTGTCCCCTTTACGGCGTGCTCGGATTGCTTGATCTCCTTGAGCAAACCATTCTGGTCGAGCTGCGAAAGAAACGAGCCGACGCGCCGACTATCATGATAAAGGAAATCAAAGACGGAATCGGGTGCGGCTTCGCCTTGCTCCGCGCTCAATGCTGTCCTGTCGCTCTTTGACATATTTGCGTGCCCCCTCGTCTTCGCGCTTTACCGAATCAGCCGCGCCTTCAGCCTCTTGCGGGTCTGTTTGAATAAGGCGCGCAAGCGCTTCGTCAAAGCCAATGTTGGACATATCCATTGGGGGTTTTTCCTTCTTTTGGCTCATGCCACCAACCCACGATAAGTAAGAGGGCTGCGGTCAGCACAGGCGAGCAAATCGTTCACTCGGAACCCGTCCGCATGATCCCTGCGGTTGAAGCGCCATGTCATCTCAGCGAGATACCGCGAAAGATGTTTTGGGCTGATGACATGGTGAACGCCGATGATCTGGCGCTTGAGCAGCGCCCAAACGCTCTCGATGCCGTTGGTGTGAATGCAATAATTGCGGACGTATTCTCCGGCGCTATGGTTCACCCTGTGGTGATAATAGCGCCTCGATAGGCCCACATATGACGCATGTTCGTCCGTCATTATGGTGGAGCCGGGAACGACATTGGCTTCGATCAGGCCTTGCACAGTCTTGGCGCGCTGATCGGTGGTGTGGATCGTGCGAAGGTCACCGTCTCGGTCAAGCATGCCGAACACCACAGCCTTTCCCTTCCCGCCTTGCGTGCCACCCTTACGGTCGCGCGCGTGCTTGTTCTTCTCTTTGCCGCCAACAAACGTTTCATCGGCCTCAATTACGCCATCCAGCGGAGCATTGAACGACTCGGTCGTGGCCGCCGCTCGCAGCCGATGGAGCATGAACCAAGCGGTTTTCTGCGTCACGTCAATATCGCGGGCCAGTGACGTGCTTGCGATGCCCTTCTTGTGGGAGGTGATCAACCACACCGCCATCAGCCACTTTTGCAGAGGGATTTTGGTATCCTGAAAGATCGTCCCGACCTTGATGGAAAAGCGCTTACGGCAATCGCCGCACTTGTGAGTGCGCTTATCCGAAAAGTGGTAAACCTTCGTGCTGCCGCAGAGCGGGCAAAATGCGCCACCTCTCCACCGGATCGCGGTGAAGTGATCGATGGCGGCTTGTTCATCGGGAATGACCTTCAAGAGGTCGAACAAGCTCTTAAATTCTGTGGCGGTTCTCATAGGATTCTAAATACCACCAACCCGCATTTGGGTCAAGCACGTATATAGACCCCGACAATCCGCAAGAGAATTCGTCCGCCGGTTGGAGGACGAGAAGGAGTCCGTAGAATGAAGGAAGAGACCAGCATGTCGGGTAAAGCGTACGCCATCTACGCGCGCGCAGAGAAGGACGCAGTTCGTCACTCTCTCCAGCGGCAGATAAGGAACTGTATGACCTACGTGGAGGAAGAGGGTGGAACGGTCGTCGCGGTTCACGCCGAACGCTCGTGTGGCTGCGAACCCTCGCAAAGACCGGAGCTTAGAGCCTTGCTCGACTTGATTGATGATGGAGGGATCGATTACCTCGTCTGCGAAAGCCTTGACCGGCTGTGCAGGCCCGTCACCAATTATATAGCTCTTCGCGACCGCCTTGATGCCAACGGGGTCGAGGTCCTGACAGTGGCCGGGGCTTCGGGAACTTATCGCACGCAAAAGATTGCCGAGATCATTTCCGCGCACATGCGGTCCGACATCGCGATGAGGATCCGCCGCGGAAAGGCAATGGCAAAGGCACTCCGGAGATGAAGGAATGATGGCGCAGCCCAGGGTCGTGATCTACGCGAGGCACTCAACCTCGCTTCAGAACCCCGAATCCTCCGAGGATCAGATCCGAGCCTGTGGCCCGCTGGTGGAGCGGCTGAACGGCTGTGTCGTAGATACGCACTCCGACCCGGAGGTCTCCGGTTACAGACGTGATAGACGGGGCCTGAAGGATCTCCTGCGGCAGGTTCGCGACGGCGAAGTCGATATTGTGGTTTGTGAAGCCCTCGATCGGCTCGCGCGGGACGGTGAGGACGTTGCCTGGCTTGGCAAGCAGCTGCGCTATCATCGTGTCCAGCTATACACCACGACCGAGGGCGAGATCTGCGAGGTGAAGCTCGCCGTCGCCAGCATGATGGGCGCCATCTTCCTCGAAAACCTTCGGAAGAAGACACTGCGCGGAATGGAAGCCGCGGTCCTGGCCGGCCGGATCGCCGGCGGCCGTATCTATGGCTATCGGCGCGCCGAAAGGTTTGATGGGAACGGGGAGCGCATCAAAGGACTACTCGAGATCAATCCGGAGACCGCGCCCGTGGTGGTGCGCATCCTTTCGGAATTCGCATCCGGAAAATCTGCCTATACGATAGCGACGGCGCTCAATAGCGAGGGCATCCCGGGACCAAGCGGCGGGAAGTGGAACCAATCCACCATTCGCGGCGACCCCAAGAAGTATGTCGGCATTCTGCACAACCCTCTATACCGCGGGCAACTCGTCTGGGGCCGCCGCGAGTGGCGCCGCGATCCCGATTCTGAGAAACGGGAACGACGTTACCGCCTGACAGACAAGAGCCAGTGGATCGAGACTGAAGTCCCGGAATTGCGCATCGTCGACGAGGATCTCGCGGGGCGCGTAAAAGCGCAGGTAGAGAGCCGCACGTGCCCGGGCCGCTCTGGAAACTCGGCCGGACAGATGCGTAAGAAGCACCTCTTGTCGGGACTAATCAAGTGCGGGTCTTGCGGCCGGAACTACGTCATCAACGGCAAGGACTATTATCGCTGCGCAGGGCAGCGCGAGGGCACTTGTAACGGTGACGGTTCGATCCGGAAATCAGTCGTCGAGGAAGCTGCCCTGCATGTCATCCAAGAACGGTTGATGACTGCGGAACTGGCGGAACTCTTCGCCGCAGAATTTGCTCGGGAGGTCGAACGATTGCGTTCGGGGAGCGACAGCGAAGCAGCGCGTCTCTCAGAACGGCTGAAGGAGATCGAGAGCGAGATCGCTAATCTGGCAGGCAATTTCGTGAAGGGTGTCGTCAGCGAAACGCTGGTCAAGATGCTGAACGATCGGGAAGCTGAGAAGGAACGGATCGAACGGCGGCTCGATGCGGCGAAGTCGACGCACAAGGCCGTCGTTATTCCGCACCCCGTTCTTCTGGAGCGATATGGAGAGAGGGTCAGGAAAGCGAGAGAGGCCCTGTCCGATCCTTCGGTACGCGAAGAGGCCTCGGAAACGCTTAAGTCGCTGATCGACACGATCACGATCCATATCGAGGGAACGGGGACCTATGCCGACATCGTCGGAAATCCGGCAGGAATCATCGACCTCGCATACAACAAACCGGCCACCTCAAGGAGGCGGTCGGCTAGTTCTATAGCAG
>NZ_JAVRHS010000023.1:0-5895 GCF_031846435.1 Croceicoccus esteveae | reverse complement strand
CTGGTTAGGTGTGTTGTGTTGCTGTGTTGTGATGTTTGTTCAAACTTTTTTGATCTTGGTGTTGACCGACTCGTTTGGTGTCCATATATGGCGTTTCACCGGACGGGTTGCTGCGGTTTAGCGGTGATTTGGATGGTCGCCGACATGGATGGTTATGGATGGTTCTGATCCTGGAATGGGGTTGGGATTGTTTAATGTCTGTTAGTGTCGGGTGTGTTCTTTGACATTGTTGGTTATAGATGAAGGGACATGTGGGCGACGGCGCCCGGTTCTGACGGCTTCAAGGCGTTGGGACTGGTAATTTAAGTCGAGCTTGTATGTCCTTCGTATCCATTACGTTTGAATATGCAGGTATCGGCTCCTTGAATTCATTTGTTCTGGTTGGTTGCCTTTGGGTGATTGGCTGGGATGGATTGGACACAAACTTGAGAGTTTGATCCTGGCTCAGAACGAACGCTGGCGGCATGCCTAACACATGCAAGTCGAACGAGATCTTCGGATCTAGTGGCGCACGGGTGCGTAACGCGTGGGAATCTGCCCTGAGGTTCGGAATAACTCACCGAAAGGTGTGCTAATACCGGATGATGTCTATGTGAGAGATCATGTGGACCAAAGATTTATCGCCTTTGGATGAGCCCGCGTAAGATTAGGTAGTTGGTGGGGTAAAGGCCTACCAAGCCGACGATCTTTAGCTGGTCTGAGAGGATGATCAGCCACACTGGGACTGAGACACGGCCCAGACTCCTACGGGAGGCAGCAGTGGGGAATATTGGACAATGGGCGCAAGCCTGATCCAGCAATGCCGCGTGAGTGATGAAGGCTTTCGGGTCGTAAAGCTCTTTTACCAGGGATGATAATGACAGTACCTGGAGAATAAGCTCCGGCTAACTCCGTGCCAGCAGCCGCGGTAATACGGAGGGAGCTAGCGTTGTTCGGAATTACTGGGCGTAAAGCGCGCGTAGGCGGTCTGCCAAGTCAGGGGTGAAATCCCGGGGCTCAACCCCGGAACTGCCTTTGAAACTATCGGACTTGAATCTTGGAGAGGTCAGTGGAATTCCGAGTGTAGAGGTGAAATTCGTAGATATTCGGAAGAACACCAGTGGCGAAGGCGACTGACTGGACAAGTATTGACGCTGAGGTGCGAAAGCGTGGGGAGCAAACAGGATTAGATACCCTGGTAGTCCACGCCGTAAACGATGATAACTAGCTGTCCGGGCACATGGTGCTTGGGTGGCGCAGCTAACGCATTAAGTTATCCGCCTGGGGAGTACGGTCGCAAGATTAAAACTCAAAGGAATTGACGGGGGCCTGCACAAGCGGTGGAGCATGTGGTTTAATTCGAAGCAACGCGCAGAACCTTACCAGCGTTTGACATCCTCATCGCGATTTCCAGAGATGGATTTCTTCAGTTCGGCTGGATGAGTGACAGGTGCTGCATGGCTGTCGTCAGCTCGTGTCGTGAGATGTTGGGTTAAGTCCCGCAACGAGCGCAACCCTCGTCCTTAGTTGCCATCATTTGGTTGGGCACTCTAAGGAAACTGCCGGTGATAAGCCGGAGGAAGGTGGGGATGACGTCAAGTCCTCATGGCCCTTACACGCTGGGCTACACACGTGCTACAATGGCGGTGACAGTGAGCAGCGATCCCGCAAGGGCTAGCTAATCTCCAAAAACCGTCTCAGTTCGGATTGTTCTCTGCAACTCGAGAGCATGAAGGCGGAATCGCTAGTAATCGCGGATCAGCATGCCGCGGTGAATACGTTCCCAGGCCTTGTACACACCGCCCGTCACACCATGGGAGTTGGGTTCACCCGAAGGCGTTGCGCTAACTCGCAAGAGAGGCAGGCGACCACGGTGGGCTTAGCGACTGGGGTGAAGTCGTAACAAGGTAGCCGTAGGGGAACCTGCGGCTGGATCACCTCCTTTCTAAGGATGTCTGCAAAAGCGCCTGATTTTGTATCGGGAAGTGCTTTGCGGATGTTTAAAGAAACATGCCGTCGTCCTCATGTCCCTTCATCGCTGGAAAATTGGCGCAGGCTTATGGTCTGTGTCATGCGCCTGAGCTGGTTCGCGCCGTTGGTGGCCTTTTGGCCGGTGACGATGGTGTGGGCCTGTAGCTCAGTTGGTTAGAGCGCACCCCTGATAAGGGTGAGGTCGGAGGTTCGAATCCCCCCAGGCCCACCATTATCGCGTTCCACTCCTGATGCCTGCGACTGGGGCCTTTCATGAGGCTTCATGATCTGGACCCTGCAACAAGGACTGTCGTGATGATGGTGCTGTTTGCGGGCAGGGCGGGTGGCGCAATGGTTGGGGGCCTTAGCTCAGCTGGGAGAGCACCTGCTTTGCAAGCAGGGGGTCATCGGTTCGATCCCGATAGGCTCCACCAGACCGTTGTGCATTTTGCGCTTGCTTGAAAGGCGTGTGAGTATTTCCAGGGATGAAGACATCTGTTTGTTGTGTCCGGGCGTGAAGCTTTGGACACAGCGAGGCGGCATTGGCCGCGATCTTTGACATTGTGAATGGGTTTTTAATCGATGCCGTGGCGCATCGTGTCTGGTTTTGACTGGATACGTATGCGGCACTTACAGATGTATATCTGGCTGAGATTATCGTCCGCACCTTTTGGATGCGGCAGGCTTTATGCAGGCCTGTCGTTGATGGTGTGGATTCTCAAGCGTGAGGTAAGAGCATTTGGTGGATGCCTTGGCATGTACAGGCGATGAAGGACGTGGCACGCTGCGATAAGCGTCGGGGAGTTGTGAGCAAACTTTGATCCGGCGATTTCCGAATGGGGAAACCCACCTTCACCATTTCTCCTGACTTCTGGTTTTGCCAGTGGTTGGGTGAGGTGGGTAGGTATTACCAGAGTGAATAAAATAGCTTTGGTGAAGCGAACCCGGGGAACTGAAACATCTCAGTACCTGGAGGAAAAGACATCAACCGAGATTCCGTTAGTAGTGGCGAGCGAACGCGGACCAGGCCAGTGCTTCTCATTGAATTAGCAGAACACTTTGGAAAGAGTGGCCATAGCGGGTGACAGCCCCGTATGCGAAAGTGATGTGAGGAGACTCGAGTAGGGCGGGACACGTGAAATCCTGTCTGAACATGGGGGGACCACCCTCCAAGCCTAAATACTCGTACATGACCGATAGCGAACTAGTACCGTGAGGGAAAGGTGAAAAGCACCCCGATTAGGGGAGTGAAACAGTACCTGAAACCGAATGCTTACAATCAGTTGGAGCCCCTTTGGGGGGTGACAGCGTACCTCTTGCATAATGGGTCAGTGACTTAATTTATCATGCAAGCTTAAGCCGTTAGGTGTAGGCGCAGCGAAAGCGAGTCTGAACAGGGCGACTGAGTATGATGAATTAGACCCGAAACCCGGCGATCTAGGCATGACCAGGTTGAAGGTGCGGTAACACGCACTGGAGGACCGAACCGTTTAATGTTGAAAAATTATCGGATGAGTTGTGTTTAGGGGTGAAAGGCCAATCAAGCCGGGAAATAGCTGGTTCTCCGCGAAATCTATTGAGGTAGAGCGTCGGATGTATGCCGTTGGGGGTAGAGCACTGGATGGGCTAGGGGGTCGCGAGATCTACCAAACCTAACCAAACTCCGAATACCAACGAGTCTTATCCGGCAGACAGACGGCGGGTGCTAAGGTCCGTCGTCAAAAGGGAAACAGCCCTAACCTACAGCTAAGGTCCCCAAGTCATCACTAAGTGGGAAAGCATGTGGGAATCCCAAAACAACCAGGAGGTTGGCTTAGAAGCAGCCATCCTTTAAAGAAAGCGTAACAGCTCACTGGTCTAAACAAGGGTTCCTGCGGCGAAGATGTAACGGGGCTAAAGTGATGCACCGAAGCTTAGGGTTGCAGTTTACTGCAGCGGTAGCGGAGCGTTCCGTAGGCGGTTGAAGCTCGAGGGTAACCGAGGGTGGACGTATCGGAAGTGCGAATGCTGACATGAGTAGCGATAAAGAGGGTGAGATGCCCTCTCGCCGAAAGACCAAGGGTTCCTGCGCAACGCTAATCGGCGCAGGGTGAGCCGGCCCCTAAGACGAGCCCGAAGGGGGTAGTCGATGGGAACCACGTTAATATTCGTGGGCCTGAAGATGTGTGACGGATTGCGGAAGTAGTTTTCTCTTATTGGATTGAGAGGGCTGCCAAGCGGTTCCAGGAAATAGCCTCTTCATATAGACCGTACCCGAAACCGACACAGGTGGTCAGGTAGAGTATACCAAGGCGCTTGAGAGAAGTATCCTGAAGGAACTCGGCAAATTGCCTCCGTACCTTCGGAAGAAGGAGGCCCTGTATGGACGCAAGTCTTTGCAGGGGGCACAGGCCAGGGGGTAGCGACTGTTTAGCAAAAACACAGGACTCTGCTAAGTCGGCTTCAAGACGACGTATAGGGTCTGACGCCTGCCCGGTGCTGGAAGGTTAAGAGGAGGGGTGCAAGCTCCGAATTGAAGCCCCAGTAAACGGCGGCCGTAACTATAACGGTCCTAAGGTAGCGAAATTCCTTGTCGGGTAAGTTCCGACCTGCACGAATGGCGTAACGACTTCCCCACTGTCTCCAGGATATGCTCAGCGAAATTGAATTCTCCGTGAAGATGCGGAGTACCCGCGGTTAGACGGAAAGACCCCGTGCACCTTTACTGCAGCTTCAGAGTGGCATTAGGAAAGAACTGTGTAGCATAGGTGGGAGGCTTTGAAGCGACGGCGCCAGCTGTCGTGGAGCCATAGGTGAAATACCACCCTGTTGTTTTCTGATGTCTAACCTCGCACCGTTAGCCGGTGTAGGGACCCTCTGTGGCGGGTAGTTTGACTGGGGCGGTCGCCTCCTAAAGAGTAACGGAGGCGCGCGATGGTAGGCTCAGGACGGTTGGAAACCGTCTGCAAGAGTGCAATGGCATAAGCCTGCCTGACTGCGAGACCGACAGGTCGAGCAGAGACGAAAGTCGGTCATAGTGATCCGGTGGTCCCTCGTGGAAGGGCCATCGCTCAACGGATAAAAGGTACGCCGGGGATAACAGGCTGATGATTCCCAAGAGCTCATATCGACGGAATCGTTTGGCACCTCGATGTCGGCTCATCACATCCTGGGGCTGGAGCAGGTCCCAAGGGTTTGGCTGTTCGCCAATTAAAGTGGTACGTGAGCTGGGTTCAGAACGTCGCGAGACAGTTTGGTCCCTATCTGCCGTGGGCGTCGATACTTGAAAGGAGTTGCCCCTAGTACGAGAGGACCGGGGTGAACATACCTCTGGTGTACCTGTCATCCTGCCAAGGGTGCCGCAGGGTAGCTATGTATGGACGGGATAACCGCTGAAAGCATCTAAGCGGGAAGCCTCCCTTAAGATTAGGTATCTTCGAGTCGTGATAGACCATCACGTTGATAGGCCGGGTGTGGAAGTGCGGTAACGCATGGAGCTAACCGGTCCTAATAACTCTGATCATGCTTGAGAATTCCACACCATCAATGACACGCCTGCAAGGGTGCTGCACTGATCGGTCGGACGATCCTCACACCAGATCTTCATCTGTAAACACATCGATTGAAAACCCGTGACACGCCGGCTTCATTGCTTGGTGACCATAGCGTCTGTGCCCCACCCGATCCCATCTCGAACTCGGCCGTGAAACCGGACTGCGCCAATGGTACTAATGCACAAGCATTGGAAGAGTAGGTCGTCGCCAGGCATTGAAGCCGGCGTGTCACGGGCATAACCCATTCACGATCCGCATGTACAAGGGCCGACGCATTCATTGCAGTCGGCCTTTCATGCCTTCAAGGATCAATCTCTTGCGCACAGGCGCAATGACGCGGGGTGGAGCAGTCCGGTAGCTCGTCAGGCTCATAACCTGAAGGTCGCAGGTTCAAATCCTGCCCCCGCAACCA
>NZ_JAVRHS010000022.1:0-6341 GCF_031846435.1 Croceicoccus esteveae | reverse complement strand
TCGGGTTGAAGTCGGGGCTGTAGGGCGGGAGAAAGCGCAGGGATGCTCCAGCAGCTTCAATCCGTTCTTGCACCGCCGCGCGTTTGTGGCTCGACAGATTGTCCATGATCACTATGTCTCTAAGCCGTAGTTCGGACATTAGCAGCTGGGCGATATAGGCCTTGAACGAGTCGCCGTTGATCGGTCCGTCAAGCACGATCGGCGCGACCATGTCGCTCATGCGCAGGCCCGCAACCAGGATGGTGGTTTTGCGGTGGCCGTGCGGGAAGCCCATCCGCAGGCGTTCGCGTCTGGTACAGCGGCCATGGCTGCGAATCATGTTGGTGGCGGTCCACGTCTCGTCGATAAAGATAGGCGCTCGGGTTCAAGATCCACCTGCGCGTCGAACCAGTCATTGCAGCGCGACAATCAGGATGCGAGCGCAGCGACAATCAAGATGAGAATCGTGAGGGGGTGCGGCGGCGCAGGGCGTAGCCCGGAGCCGGCGTAGCCCCTCACGATGGCGCGTTCCTTTTGGGGCGTTGCCGCTGATGATCACGGCCGACCGGGTATTCCCGGGCTTCTTCGCTCAGAGAGGAAGTTCTGGATGTCCGGCCGCCATGTCACCGATCATCAGATGAGGTTATTCATGAAGTTCCGACACAATGACGGCGTCGCGGTAGCGGCAGCCAGGGCCGGGTTCAGCACGGCAACAGGTTACCGGCTCGCGCTGGAACCCGAGCTTCCATCGCAAGGGGCCGAGCCGCGCGGTCGGCGGCGTCCCGATCCTCTGGCCAATATCTTCGATGCCGAGATCGTGCCGATGCTGAAGGCATCGCCGGGCCTGCGCGCGGTGGCCATCTTCGAGGAGATGCAGCGGCGCCATCCCGATCTCAGCCCCGGGGTGCGGCGGACGATGGAGCGGCGCATCCGCGCCTGGCGCGCGCTTCATGGGGAAGATCAGGAGGTGATCTTCCGCCAGACGCATGAGCCCGGCAAGATGGGGCTGTCGGACTTTACCGATATGGCCGATCTTGGCGTCATGGTCGCAGGGGGCGTTCTCGAGCACCGGCTTTATCACTTCCGCCTGGTCTGGTCGGGCTTCGAGCATGCTCATGTGATCCTGGGCGGCGAGAGCTATGTTGCGCTTGCCCAGGGGCTGCAGAACGCGTTGTGGGCGCTGGGCGGCAGCCCGCTCGATCATCGCAGCGACAGCCTGTCGGCGGCGTTCCGCAATCTCGACACTGATGCCCGTACTGACCTCACCCGGCGCTACGATGCGCTGTGCGAGCATTACGGCATGACTGCGAGCCGCAACAATCGCGGGGTCGCGCATGAGAATGGATCGATCGAGAGCGCACACGGTCATCTCAAGAGGACGATGCGCGATGCATTGCTGATGCGCGGATCTGCTTCCTTCGACGATCTCGCCGATTATCGCAGCTTCGTCGACGAGGTGATCGCGGCGAAGAACCGGCGCAATGCCGCGCGCATAGATGCTGAGCGTGCCTGCCTCCAGGCGCTACCTGACCGGCGAACTTCCGATTACGAGGAGACGATCGTCACGGTCACCTCAACCAGCGGATTTACGCTCAGAAAGGTGTTCTACACGGTGCCTTCGCGGCTGATCGGTCATCGCCTCCGTGTCCGACTGTATGACGACCGGCTCGATCTGCTGCTGGGCGGAACACCGCTCATGACCCTGACGCGCGGGCGGGCATCCGCAAACGGCAAGCATGGTCATGTCGTTGATTATCGTCATGTGATCCGCTCGCTCAGACGCAAGCCGATGGCGCTTGTCGGCCTGGTCTATCGCGACGCGCTGTTCCCACGCGAGGCCTATCGCCGGATGTTCGAGCGTCTGATCGAGCGGATATCCGAGCGGGCCGCGTGCCGGATGATGGTGGAGCTGCTCGCGCTGGCGCACGAACGTGCCTGCGAGGCGGAGCTTGCCGACATCCTCGATGCCGATCTGGCCGCGGGCCGCTTGCCGGACATGGCAGCGCTGCGAACACGCTTTGCGCCCGACCCCGCAACGCTTCCCGAGATCGTGGTCACGCTCGCCCCACTGTCCGGTTATGACATCCTGCTGGGCGGGGTGGCGGCATGAGCGACACCACCAGGTCCGTCGACGCCCAGCGTCTCACCCTCATCCTGAACGATCTGCGTCTGCCGGCGATCAAGCAGACTTGGCCCGATATCGCTGCGCGCGCCGACAAGGAAGGATGGCCCGCCGCGCGCTTCCTTGCGGCTTTGGCCGAACACGAGATCGCCGAACGCGACCGGCGCCGGATCGAGCGGCATCTCAAGGAAGCGAAGCTGCCCCCCGGCAAGACGCTCGACAGCTTCGCGTTCGATGCCGTGCCAATGATCTCCAAGGCGCAGGTCATGGCAATCTGCGCCGGCGATGGTTGGCTCGAACAGGGCGCCAACCTGATCCTGTTCGGGCCGCCCGGCGGCGGCAAGAGCCATCTGGCCGCCGCGATCGGTCTGGCGCTTATCGAAAATGGCTGGCGGGTGTTGTTCGCCCGAACATCGGACCTCGTCCAGAAGCTGCAGGTCGCGCGGCGCGAGTTGAGTCTTGAGGCCGCCATCGCGAGGCTCGATAAATATCATCTGCTGATCCTGGATGACCTGGCCTACGTCACCAAGGACCAGGCCGAAACGTCTGTCCTGTTCGAGCTGATCAGCGCACGCTACGAACAGCGCTCCACGCTGATCACCGCCAATCAGCCGTTCGGCGAATGGAACCGGATCTTCCCAGATCCGGCTATGACGCTCGCGGCCGTCGATCGCCTCGTTCACCACGCTACGATCTTTGAGATGAACGTTGAAAGCTATCGCCGACGGACCGCCATCCAGCGTCAAAAGGGCGCCGGTCGGCCGCCAACCTACGCGACAATCAAAACCGCCGGGCAATCGTCGCCCCGCGACAATCAAACCGATATGTAGAACTTGCCAGCGTCAAACAGAGCGGCCATCAACCAATAGCCGCGATCATCAGTTCTCATCCTGATCGTCGCCCGCTTCTCATCCAGATCGTCGCGCTACAAGTCATGCCGCTGCATCAGGATATCAGGGCATTTCTGCTCGATTGCATAACCAGTCTTTTTTTGCGCGTAATGCCGCGGCGCGTAATGCCGCGGTGAAGGCCTGCCACAAAGACGTTCAGGCCAATCCCGAGCAAACCCGTGCGCAACTCTTCAAGTGTGATGTGCTTGCGCGCCGCCCAAAGAGCAAGGATGTCGTCAGCGCGATCCTCGACCAACGCGAGCGCATGTCACCGTCTGGGGGCTTGGGAGCAAAACTACCTGTCTCTCGTCGCTGCGCCTGCCAGCGGATCGTAGTCGATGGCGCTACGCCAACCCGGGCCGCAGCGCCGCGGCAATCCCGCCATCAATCGCCGCCAGAAGCCGCGCACGCAAATCCATCGGGAGGGGTTGGCCCATCCATGCCGGCCGCCTTCACCAGCACAGATTTTGAACCACAAATCACGCCGGGAGGGAATCCCCTCCAGATCCAGAACGATCGAAAAACGCTTTAATCTTGGGCGGGTATATGCTTGCGCCACCAACTTGCTTTTTTAGCTGAAACAATCAATCCGCCTGTCTCACACCACCGGCAGATCGCCGCAATCTGGCTGTCTTCTTCACACTCGAAAAACCAGGGCTTTTCCAACCCTTGTCAAACCGGCTTTTTCCCTCACGGTACAAGCAGGACTTTGCCCCCAGTCCCGCCCGCTTCCATGATGCGGTGGGCGTCGCTTACCTGATCCAGGGGAAAGCGTCGCCCGATGGGGACGTGATAGCCGGCTGCGACCAGGTCGATCATGACCCGAGCCAGTCGCTCGCTGTCGAACCGCGCAATCACGTTGCACATATGCTGGGTCGAGCCGACTGGTGGGATAGGCGACGGGATCGCGATCGACGCAATAGTGCCTGCCGTTTGAACCTTGGCGAAAAGATGTGCAGCAAGCGGGTCCCCTACTGTGTCGGCGATCGCGTCAACCGGTGCCAGAGCCGCAATGGCGGCAGCATCTTCAAGATCAAGGATTTCGACCTTCAGGTCCATCACGGCAGCGTGACTGCTCGAGCGAATGCCGGCAATGGGGATTGCGCCCGCTGCGAGCAGCGCCAGCACCGCGGCACGACCTGCAGAGCCGCCAGCACCGACGACGAGCACGCGCTCGCCCACGCAAGGTCTCACGCCGCTCTCGACGAGAGCCGTTCCGGCAAGCGCACCGGTCGGCAAGGCAGCCGCAGCGAAAAGATCAAGACCCGCGGGTACACGCGCCAGATTGTCAGCACGCACCGTCACGAATTGAGCATATCCTCCATCTGCAAAGGGGTTGAGCATTCCGGCTACCCTGTCACCTGTCTGAAGAGACGTAACGCCAGGCCCTACTGCATCGACGATCCCGGCGATGTCGCCACCCAAGCGAGCCGGGAAGGTCAACGGGGTCCAATCATGAAGCAGTCCGCGCCGTGCCTTCACATCGACCGGATTGACTGCCGCGGCAGTCACCGCAACTCTCACCTCTCCTGCGGAAGGTATCGGTATCGCAGCCTCGGCGATATAAAAGCTTTCGGGTTCTCCATAGTCGGACAGGAGCGCAACCTTCATGGTGCCTGGTGATTGTTCGCGCTGTGCCCTGGCGATCGGTGCCGTCCTTGCAGCAGGAGACCACGCGGCGGCGCGGCTTTGAAGATTGCCGATCAGCTGGTCAAATGAAGCAGTGCGCTCCAGCAGTTCCAGAATCACTCCCGGCGCTTCATCGGATTTGTAGTGGAAGAAGCGCTGCCCGGCGGCCTCGCCTTGAGTGATCAGTTCCATCCCGCGCTTGCGCGCGACCTCGGCGTCGCGTGCGATGTTCTCGCTGACCGAGGCAAGGCGCTGAAGACCGATGATCGGGCGATTGAGACCATCGTGCAGCGGCGAGGGGCCATCTCCCTCCGCACAGATAAGTTCGACCAATCGTCCGTCATGCCATGTCAGAGCAACGCTGAACGGCATTGCGATACGTTTTCCTTGATGGAGCGCGTCCATCACCAGACCTTCAAAAATGGTCCAGGGGCCAACGCCAACCTGCTTTTCCCAGAAATCGACCGATCGGCGCAGGTCCGCGGTTCCGAAACTGATCTGGCCAAAATTGGCGAACCAGTTGTCCTCTGGCGCGGCATCATTGATCACGGGCACAGCTCCTTTCTGCTTTGCCTGCCATGCAGCACTGGTGCCAGCGGTGGCAAGCAGTAGAACCCCTCAAGCAATCGGGCGGCCCATGCAAGCCGCTGCAACATTGATGACGCGGATCGGATTGCGGCCGCCCCATCCGCGCCTCGCAGCATTTCCGTCCGTGATGAGCTGCTTTGTCGGCGATTCATTTGATCAATCCAGAAGATATTTCGCTCATCTGGCATGTCGAGCTAGACCACACGAGCACCTGCACCTGCACCTTCGGCACGGCAGGCAGTTGAAAGGCCGTTCTCCCGAGAGCCGGCAAGCAGGGTAGGGAGATTTTCGGCAAGCCCTGCAGTAGATGCGGACGCAGGAGCGGCGTTCCGTCAGGTGCCAAAGATCGGCAGTCCGCCTTTTGGCGACATGGACCAGCTTGATCTGCGCAGTGCCTCCATAAGCCACGCCGGCGTCCATCTTGATCAAGGTCCTCTATTAGCGAACTGTCCTTTTGAAGTGATGTTGCGGAACATTGTCCGAAGGGCGATACCTATGATGTCGACGCAATATGCGATGCTGCCTTCAAGCCCATCGTCACAATGTCGATCTGCGCGATGAGCCAGTGATTCGCTTCGATCATCTGCTATCCTCTCGCCATCGCTGCATGACGGCCGGCTCGCCGGCCAAAGAATGACGCCTCGCCGAGACAGGTGCCAGAGGCATAGCCATCACTATCCTGCGCGATGTTGGAAGCACAGGCGCCGGCGGCATAAAGGCCGAGGATGACACGGCCTTCCTTGTCCACCACCTCCCCGTCTGTCGAGGTGGTGAGACCGCCGAGCGTAAACCCTGTAAAGACGGCACGGCCAAACGAGACGTCGAACGCGGCATAAGGTGCCTGGGTCAGCGGCTCGACCCATTTGCCTAATTTACGAAATTCGGGATCTTCACCCCGCTCTGCATGGCCGTTGTAGGCAGTCATTGTTGCCTGCAGGTTGCCCGTCGGTATGCCGAGGCCCTGTTCCATCTCAGCGATCGTGCCGAAGCCGTCGACCAGGCGTTGCTGGGTAAGCGATGAAAACGCCGGGTAAGCAAAGGTTCCTGCATCCACAATCAGATAGGCGACACCACCTGCCTGACGCGTAATCGCAATGCTGGAGCGGCTGTGATAGCTGTCCTCCGCAACGAAG
>NZ_JAVRHS010000021.1:0-9797 GCF_031846435.1 Croceicoccus esteveae | reverse complement strand
GCCTTTCGTCATAATTTCCGTATCCCTGAAATTGGTGCATGTATTCTTAACGCCGGGCATCCTGTCAGAACAGACCCGTGGCGCAAGGTGCATAACACTTGCCTCTAACTCACCAAACTCTTTTTTGCCGGGTTTTTGATCCAATTTCACTGACATTACCGGCAAGCAATGTTCGGCGACAAACGCGACACCTTACGCACAGCCAGGCAAAATGATCCTGTCCTTTTATCATGAGGGCAGTGATGAAGATGTCATTGTGGTATTCAGGCCACACAGTCGCGCGGGTTTTTGCTTTGCGGCGCATCCGTTTGCCATTAGGAGCGCGGCGCAAGTCGGTGGCGGGAAATGGCCCATAGCGGGGAATGGGTGACATCCTGCTGCGCTCAGCCTTTATTCAGGACTTTAATTTACGAGGGCATGAAGCCACGCAGGCAAAGTGCCCTTGCCGCCTGCCATTCGGGCATCTGTATGCAGGCAGGAATGCCAGGATCTTTTTCCGACACGTGTTTTGCCTTATCCGTCACGTCGGCCTTGGCAGCCCTGCCGATCACTGCGCTGCGTCCTGTTATCAGGACGCGTGATCCGGCAGGGGCGAATAGTGCGGGCGTCAAGCGGCAGGATTTCGGGAGCCTGCAATCAGGAAGGTGGTTCAGCTTGGTTTTCAAGGGCGGGGTGGCAATCAGCGGATTGATGCTGATGCTTGTCGTGCCGACGGGCATGATCACGGCGCAGGATGTATACGGCCCGCCCGTGCCCGGCGATGTCGCGGGCGCTGTCGTCAGCCTTGATCCCCCGGCGGCCGTGCCTGACGTCCTTGGCGCCACAGCATGGCTGGCGGTGCATACCTATCCTTCCATCCGGGCGGCAGAGGCGACCATTCAAGCATCTGGCGCAGAGGTACGCGCGGCCAAATGGCGCCGCTTTCCCGGCGTGACCGTTGCAGCGCGGGCAGGACGCGACAGGAACAATGTCTTTTCCCCCGAGCTGCGGATCAACCAGCCCTTGTGGACAGGCGGCAGGATTACCGGCGGGATCGCACGGGCAGAAGCAGTGCAGGACACGGCCGAAGCGCAGCTTGGCGAAACGGTTCAGGACCTCACCTTGCAGGCCGTGAACGCCTATTATGGTGTCGTGGCGGCCACGCGGCGCGAGGAAATCCTGAAAAAGAGCCTGCAGGAGCATCAGCGCCTGGTGGAATCCATGGCGCGCCGGGTGGAACAGGAAGTCAGCCCGCGTTCCGATCTTGAGCTTGCCACATCGCGCACGGCGCAGGTGCGACAGCAGCTCAGCCTCACCATTGCGCAGCGCTATACCAATTTGCAGCGCCTTGCCGAACTGACGGGAAGAACCGAGTTCGAGCTTGGCCCGGTGCCGGAATATTCGCCCAGCCTGCACCATCCACCGACCACGGCCGCAGTCGTGCAGGCGCTGGCCTGCGACCCCACGCGCCGCAGGCTGCTGGCGGAGGCCGACATTGCCGAGGCCGAGCGCAAGATTGCGCAAGGAGCCATTCTGCCACGGGTCGGCGTGCAATTGTCGCAGGACGATGATTTCGGCACGCGCTTTGGTCTTATCGTCAGCGCCCAGACCGAAGGCGGGCTGTCGTCCCTTTCGGCAGCGGAAGGTGCGCGGTTGCGCGCGCAGGCCAGCGACCTGCAGATCTCGGTGGTGGAGCGGGAGATCCGCGAGCAGATCGTGCTCGACGTGGTCGAGAACACCACATCGGCAGGCACGATCGAAAGCAGCAGCGTCGCGGCGCTGGCCACAGAACAGGTGACGGAATCCTTCGTGCGGCAGTTCATCACCGGTCGGCGCACCTGGCTCGACGTGATGAATGCGGTGCGCGAAGGCACCTCTGCCGAACTGACGCTGGTCGATGCGCAGATCACCGCCATGGCATCTGCGGCAAGGCTGCTGCTGCGCACCTGCGAGTGGCGCCCCGACCTCATGGGCGCTGATCCTGCGGCAACGGGGCCTGCGACAACTGGGATTGCGCCGGCCATCGTGCCTGCCGGCCTCACTCCTTATCAACCAGCCTATCAGCCGGTCGATCCGAATGCCGCCAATTTGGAACCTGTCAGTGAATAGCAAACTCAACCATCTGGTCGAAATCTTTGCCCGTCAGCGCGGTGTGGAACTGCCGCCGGACTGGGCGATCAACACCAGCGACACGGATCTGGAGGATGAAGGCGCGCTGCACCGTCTGGCCGATGCGGTGGGCTGGAAAACGCCCACGCCGGTCAAGGGACGGCCGCGGCCCAACCAGTTTCCCCTGCTCATGCATGCGCCGAACAAGGGTTGGGGCATTGCCGAGCAGTGGGAAAGCGTTAATACGGTTCGCGTCAACCGTGGGGGGCGCAGCGAGCGCTGGACCCATGGCGGCGGCGCGCGCTATTTCGAACTGTCGCTGCCCCGCGCGGTCGAGCGTGAGAATGTGCCCAAGGCACTGTCCGTGTTCTGGCGCGCCATCCTGCTGCGCAAGAAAGTGTTCGTGTCGGCAGTGGTAGCCACCGTTGTCATCAATCTAGTGACGCTGGCAACCTCGCTCTATTCCATGCAGGTCTATGACCGGGTCATTCCCCGAAGCGGGTTTTCCACGCTGTGGGTGCTGACCGTGGGCGTGATGTTCGCGCTGTTCATCGATTTTGCCCTGCGCACCACGCGCGCGCTCATGATCGAGCGGGAAGCGGCAAAAATCGATGCCGAGGTGTCGGAGTTCTTCTTTGCCCGCGCCCAGGCCGTGCGGCTCGATGCCCGGCCCGGTGGCATCGGCACCATGGCTGCACAGCTCAGGGGGTTGGAACAGGTTCGCTCGCTGCTCAGCTCGGCGTCGATCTTCCTTGTCGCCGACCTGCCGTTCGCGATTTTCTTCATCTTTATCATCGCCAGCTTGGCCGGTATCGTCGCCATCGTTCCAGTCATCAGCTTTCCGCTGGCACTGGGCCTTGCCTATCTTATCGCGCGGCTGATCCGCAAGGATACCGCCAAGGCGCAGGTCAGTGGCAACCGCAAGAACGGCCTGCTGGTGGAATCGCTCGACGCGGCCGAAACCGTCAAGGCCAATCGCGGCGGGTGGCACATGCTGTCACGCTGGAACAGCCTGATGGACGAACTGCAATTGCACGAGGATCCGGTCAAACGCTGGTCCGCGATCGCCGGTTCGGTGTTCGGCAGCCTGCAGCAGATTGCCTATGTCGCGATCATCGCCATCGGCGCGATTCAAGTCAGCAACGGCCGAATGACCATGGGTGCATTGATTGCCTGCGCCATCATCGCCGGTAGGATCAATGGCCCGCTGGTCAGCCAATTGCCCAATTTCCTCATCCAGTGGGGCTATGCGCGCTCTTCGCTGGGCGCGCTTGACGCCATTCTGGCCCTGCCGCTCGACCGGCCAACCGAAATGGATACGCTGCGGCCCGAGAAGCTCGACGGACCGATCCGGTTGACGGATGTGCAATTTGCCTATCCCGGAGCAAGGTCGGGGCTGAATATTCCGCGCTTCGAGATCAAGCCGGGCGAACGGGTCGCCATCATCGGCGGCATCGGTTCAGGCAAATCAACCCTGCTGCGCGTGCTGGCGGGCCTTTATGCGCCAGCGCAGGGCTCGGTCACGATCGGCGGGCTCGACATGCATCACGTGGCAGAGGATATCCTGCGCCGGCATGTCGGTTACCTGCCGCAGGATACCCGCATGCTGAACGGCACGCTGCGCGACAATATCCTGCTTGGCGTGCCAAATCCGGGTGACGACGTGCTCATGGCGACGGCTGCCAATCTTGGTCTTGCACCCATGATCGCATCGCATCCGCTCGGCCTTGACCTGCCAATCTCGGAAGGCGGGCGCGGCTTGTCGGGCGGGCAGAGGACCCTGGCCGGCCTGACCCGGCTGATGCTGGGCAATCCGCGCGTGTGGCTGCTTGACGAGCCGACCGCCAATCTCGACCAGGCAACAGAGGCGCGGGTGCTGGGTGCGATCAAGACGGGGCTTTCGGCCGACAGTACGCTGGTGATCGTGACGCACAGGCTCCAGCTGCTGTCGCTGGTCGACAGGGTCGTCGTCGTGACCAATGGGCAGATCCGGATGGACGGCACGCCCAAGGACGTGCTGGCCAAGCTGCGCAAACCCAAGCCGGATACCAAGAAGATCGAGGCAGGAAAGAAGCTGCCGGCCGCGGCCAGGGATGCGGATGGAACGGACAGTCATGCTGCGACGAACGGGTCGGGCAGCGGCGGTCCAGATGCAAGCGGACCTGCTGCAAGGATCGGTCCAGAAAAGGACTCTGGCGGCACCAGAACCGGCACCGAACCCGGCATTGCGCCTGCTCTTGCCAGCGATTGATTTTTGCGAAAGCCCGAGATGATCAAGCAATCGAATATCATTATTCTTGTCGCCGCCGCCGCGGTTCTTGGCTTTATCGCCTGGTCCTTGTGGGCCGAGCTTGACCAGATCACGCGCGCGCCCGGCACCGTGGTGCCCAGCGGCCGGATTCAGATTGTGCAAAGCTCCGAAGGCGGCATCACCAGCCAGATGCTGGTGCGCGAAGGTGACCGGGTGAGGAAAGGGCAGTTGCTGGTCGTGCTCGACAAGGTGAACCAGACCGCTGCGGTGCAGGAAAGTGTCGCGACGCTGGCGGATCTCAAAAGCCAGATGGCGCGCATCCAGGCAGAGCTGTTCAACCGGCCGCTGGTGTTTTCCGCCGATATCCGGGGCAACCGTGAATTCATCGCCAACCAGACCGCGCTTTATCACCAGCGGCGGCGTGCCTTGCAGGCAGAGCTGAAGAACCTTGACGACATGCTCAAGCTTGTGCGGCAGGAACTCGACATGAACATGCCGCTGGTCGACAGCGGCGATGTCAGCCGCTCCGAAGTGCTGCGCATGCAGCGCACCGTGGCCGATCTGGAAGGGCAGATCACCAATCGCCGCAATGTCTATCTGCAGGAATTGCAGACCGAATATGCGCGTATCCAGGGCGAACTTGCCACTGCCGAGCAGGCCTTTGCCCAAAGGCAGCAGGCGCTTGAACAGGCCGAACTTTACGCGCCTACCGATGGCGTGGTCGTCAATGTGAAATACACCACCATCGGCGCGGTGCTCAAGCCCGGCGACGAGGTGCTGCAGATCGTGCCGACCCGCGATACGTTGATCGTGGAAGCGCGGGTGCCGCCTGCCGATATCGCTTTTGTGAGAAAGGGTCAGGAAGCCTCGGTCAAGTTCGACGCCTATGACACCTCGATCTATGGCGCAGCACAGGGCCGGGTCACCTATGTCAGCGCCGATACGCTCACCGAGGAAACTCCCGATGGACCAGTCAGCTATTATGCCGCAAATCTGGAAGTCGACACCAGCAAGATGCGTCCGCGCCATGCCGGTGATGTCATCGAGATCCAGCCTGGCATGACCGCCACGGCCGAAATCAAGACCGGCGAGTCCACCGTGTTTCGCTATCTGACCAAGCCGATTTTGAAGACGACCGGCGAAGCGCTGGGAGAACGGTAAGCGGCAGATGCAGAACAAGACAGGCGAAGAATGGGTGGGATCACGCTTCCGGGCAATGGGCGCGGTAGGCTATGTCCAAACCATGCCGCTTGTTTCTACAAGGCCGCTTGTTTCTACGAGGATTGCCATGACGCGGAGCCTGTTGCCGGGCAGCGATCGTCCTGGATTTGGCCGTGACTGAATGGCAGACGGATCTTGCCGGTTGTTTTGACAATCTTGACCGGTTGTTTGCCTATCATGCCATGGATGAGGACCGGGCTTTTGCCCTGCTGGCCAAGCTGCGCGCGCAGGGCATTGGCTGGCGTACACTGAGCGATGCAATCCGCGCCTTGCTGGATGGCGATGGCTGTTCGGTTCAACATGTGGAACTGCAGATGCAACAGGTAGAGCAACGTTTTCGGCCATGGCTTGGGGATTGATTGCACAAGGCCGCGTTTCTTCTGAAATCCTTTGCAAGCGAATTTTTTCAGGTGCTGCCACGCTGCCGTGTCCAGCTTTTGCAAAACCCTTCCCATGAACTGAGCAGGCGCGCTCCGCTCAACCCCTGCAGCCGACCACCCATTTGTTCCCGATAAGCCTGGGCAATGAGGTTCTTGTCCCAACCCCCGCCATGCTCTCGGGCAATGCGCACGATGGGCTGTGCTGCGTAATCGATTGGACCTGACAAGGGAAAGACCAGCAGCGCTGGCAGGGTCACGACATTATCGCCGCGATCGCCGGCAGCTTTCTCAATGGCGGCTTCCTTTCTGGTTGGGGACATGGCCGCATCCGACGGTTTGGAGTGTCGGACGCCTTCAGCTGACCCGGCGCCGGTCTTGAGCGCAAAACGAAAATCCAGTGCCTCTATGCGGCGACCCCGGCTCGTGCTGCGGACCTCTGTCCACTCGAACGTGAAATGTGCAATCTGGTCTACTTCCTGCTTTGCACGCATCAGGACCGACCGGCGGAATTCTGCAAAGTTCACCAGCGATCCTGCCGGCACACCCAGCTTCTCGCGCGCTTCCTCGACACTACCGTGCCAGCTCTTGTCGCGTCGGCCAATCAGCAGACAGCCGATTTCATAGACGCCAAGTGCATATTTGGACTGGAAAGCCAGCAGTGCGGCACGGTTGATGCGAGCGTAATAGTCCGATCCTTGCAGCATCTGGCGGGCGGGTTTTGAAAACTCCCACTCGATGATGCTCATGCCATCATCAGCGGTTTCCTCGATGTTCCAAGCAATGAGCGCTGCTGTCAGAACGGCATCGCGGCCCCTTGTCGACAAGGTCGGCATCTTGAACTTCACGTCCATCAGCTCATCGAGAATGTTGTTGATCCGGTCGTTGCTTTCGTGGCTGCCGCGCAACTCCTTTTTGGTGATGGTATGGGAGCCGGAGCGCCACGCATCGCCGCCGGCCTTGGCGATCAGCAGGGCAAGCACCTTGCGTGCCGACAGCGACGGCGATGCGCCGCGGGCAAATTTGGCCTCGATAAGTTCGCCAGGCTTGATCACCACCCGCCGCCCTTCCCGATCAGCGCGATGCGCCGCCTTCAAAGTTCGGCCTGTCGGGATTTCGGCTTCCTCCATATGGGTTTTATTATGCGACGGGATCACATTGAGCAACACACACAGAACGCCCCATAAGTCACATTAAACCGCCCCATAAGTCACATAGTCCCGCCCCATAAGTCATATTAAACCGCCCCATAAGTCACATTAAGGTATCCTAGATTGTTGAAATATATAGCGATATAACCCTGTGAATCCTTAGAATCCTTAGAATCCTAGAAGCTCCCGCGCTATGCTTGGGTTTGTTGATTAAAGATCATGTGCAGGTGAGAGGACAGCGCCTAGCCACGAGAGCCTCAGGGCCAATGACGGTCCAGCACTGTCTTGAGCGCTGCTTCCACATCCTTGCGTGAACCCCCCGCATGCAGAAGCAAGGTCAGGTGCAGACCTTGGCGATCCTTGTTTTCTACACGAAGAAGAGGATTACCAGCTTTTGAAGACAGGATGGATTTGGCTGCAGATTTGCCAGTGGTGCGAGATGTCGGCTCAGTCTGTGCTGCGCGTGCCAGGGCTCGAATGATGTCTGGCACAGACTGGTTGTGCGTTACAGCTTCACCAGCAATGCGCGAGGCTTCGGCAAAGACCTTTATCCGGCTCGCTTCGGGTTTGAGCAGCGGCTTGATTGCGGTAATGTGTTTGATCCGCAAATCGTGCGGCCGTGCAAATGCAACCATGATCTCAGCCGGCAACCGGGCCAGGTCGAGATAGCGGCTCAACCAGCTTTGCGTAACGTTCATGCGTTCGGCCATGTCCTTTTGCCGGCCTTGATAATAGCTGTCGAGCGCACGCAGATAATCACGCGCACGCTCCAGATCCGTGAGATCGTCACGTGCCCGATTTTCAAGGTCGGCCAGCCTGAAGGCCTCCTCATCCGACAAATTGCGGATCTCGACGAGATACCTGAAATCGGGATAATTATGAGTGCGCAGCCAGCTGATCGCCCAATGCCGCCGCGCTCCGCAAACGACTTCAAAATCATGATGAGGGTCATCCTTCACCCTGCGTACGATGGCGGGGATTTCCTGGCGGCCTTGCGCCTTGATACTTTCAATAAGATCGGCGCAGCGCTCTTCATTCAGCATGCTGTATTGTCGATTGTGACCTGGCCACATCCGGCAGCGTGCAGGGTCGATCAACTCTTGCGTTCTGGTAATGGCACTGCCTGCTGCCAGCTCTGCAAGGCGGTTTTCCCGATCGGCCAGAACATTGGTGCTCATTCCTGTTCGCCGCGGTTTCGGATTGGCATCTGGCTTGTCAATTCCGGCGGCCAGATCGGCAATAAACCCTGCGTTTTTTCTGCTCATCAAAGCTCACTCCGAGACCAAATTGCACCGGTGCAATTTTGCTGTTTCATGCCATCTCCTCCTTGCGCAGACGGGCCAGATGGCTTGGCCACATGGAACGAATATCGATCTCGATTTCGCTGTTCACGCCATCGAGATAGGCAAGGCAGCGGTTGCGGACCGCGCTGCTCGTGATCGGGCCATCAAGTTCATAGACGGTCATCAGCCGGGCAGTTGCATTGTCAATCTCTGCTGAATCCTTGAGCGGGGTGCGGATCATGGCGTGGCCAAATACCGTGCGCATAAGGTTCATCATTTCCTTCTGCATGGATTTGTTGTCGCCAGCCTTGGAAGCGACAAAGCGCAGGAAACGCAGATTGGGCGCCATGCCTCGTTCTGCCAAGGTTTCGATGGTTTCATCGAGCATGGCCAGAAATGCCGCAGTGGAGGAGAAATCCATGACTGTCGGAGGCACCGGCACCACCAGTGCATTGGCCGCGCGCAGCACCGAAAGCGAGATCGCTCCAAGCGCCGGCGGCGGATCGAGCACCACGACATCAAACCGATTGGCAATGCTGGCAATGCCTTGGGCCAACCGGTCGACCAGACCGCCTTGGCCGCGCGCCATGCGGGCTGCGATTTCATATTCGGAGTTGAACAGGCGAAGATTGGCAGGGATGAGCTCCAGCCCGTCAAAATGCGTCTTGCGCAAGGCATAATCGAGCGAGGTAATTTCGTCCTGCCGCAGGAACGGGTAGAGCGTATCATCTTCCGTCAGATCAAGATCGGGCACATAGCCGAACAGCGTGGTTGCAGACGCTTGGCTGTCGCAATCGATCAGCGCGACGCGGTAACCCTGGATCGCCAGATATTGCGCCAGATGCACAGACAGCGTTGATTTGCCGACACCGCCTTTGAAGTTCTGTACGGCCAGCACACAGCAAGGATCCGTATCAGCCCGCCAAGGCTGCGTTCCAAAATGAGCGCGCATGGTGTTGAGCTGTGCCAGTGTATAGCCGCCCCGCCGATTGCCAGCGGTTCGCCTGGGGAGTGGCAGGCGCCCTTCTTTTTCGGCGTCACAGATTGCAGCCGGGGTGCGGCCGACCAATTCTGCCGCCTTGCCGATTGGGAAAACCGGCTCGTGCCTTTCGTCCGATCTTGTACTGCGGGCAGCGTCGCGCAGTCTTTCCAACACCGAAGAGGTTCGTTCAGCCAAAGCCGTTACAGATGGAGTGGATTGCGCGATTTCATTAGGGAGGGATTTAGCCACAGGTGCCCTTTCGTTTGTAGGAACCTCTAAAGCCGGTTTTGCTTCTTTGCCAACGTTACGAAAATTTCGCAAACTGACGCGCCGCGCAATCTTGAATGACCTATGGATTTGCGAAATTGCACCGGTGCAATTTCCCCGATTACGGCTTTGCTATGGCAGTTCTGGTGCACGTGATGATGCGGTATTTTTGGCTAA
>NZ_JAVRHS010000020.1:0-11992 GCF_031846435.1 Croceicoccus esteveae | reverse complement strand
AGCCCAGCGTCATGCACGAGGCAAATCGCGCCCAATTCCTATGAGGGAAAGGAAGGGGTAAGTTGAGCGATCCAGGTGTTAAGCCGTTGATATGTGAAGAAATGTGGCGGAGACGGAGGGATTCGAACCCTCGGTACCCTGATAGAGTACGGTTCCTTAGCAGGGAACTGGTTTCAGCCACTCACCCACGTCTCCGGAAGGCGAGGCCTATAGCTTGGCCGGCCGCAGCCTTCAAGCCAAGCTTTGCCGCATATCGGTTTTTCCCTTTTCCGCAGCAATGAAGCTTAAACTTTGTCAGTTGCAGCCATATCCCGGTCTTCGCGTAATTCGGCGGAGAGCAGCCGGAACTCGTCGCCACGGGGACTGTTACGGCGCCATATCAGCACGATCTCCCGACTGGCGTGCTGCGAATCAAGCGGCAGGGCTTTGATCTCGGTGTCGCGCAAGATCCCTGCATCGAGCGCCATCTTGGGCAGCATTGTCAGTCCCAGCCCATTGTCCACCATCTGCACCAGCGTATGCAGCGATGTGCCCACCATCATTGCGCCCGTTCGCAATTCGGGCCGGTTGCACGCGGCAAGCGCATGCTCCCTCAGGCAATGTCCGTCCTCAAGCAACAGCAAGCGGGTTTCGTCCAGCGCAGCGGGAAGCACAGATTGTGAGGCGCCGATCGGATCATCCGCTGGAACAGCAACGTACAATTGATCGTCCGCGATATGGTCCCGCTCCACGTCGCCTGTAGGATAAGGTAGGGCCAGCAGCACGCAATCGGCCCGACCGTTGTGCAGTGACTCGATCGCGCTGGCGCTCGGCTCCTCACGCAAGAACAGTTTGAGTTCCGGCCAATTACGGCGGAGTTTAGGCAGAATACGAGGCAACAAAAAGGGAGCGATGGTGGGAATAACGCTCATTCGCAGCTCGCCGGACAGCGGTTTACCGGCTGATGCGACAAGTTCCGCAAGCTCTTCGGCCTCCCGCAGCAGCCGGTGTGCCTTTGCGACCACCCTGTCGCCAAGCGATGTAAACCTCACCACCCGCCGTGTCCGTTCGACGAGCGTCACACCCAGAAGCGTTTCCAACTCCCGAATGCCGGCCGACAGCGTTGACTGCGACACAAAGCTGTTTTCCGCCGCGCGCCCAAAATGCCCATGCTCATGCAGCGCAACAAGATATTGCAATTGCTTGAGAGTGGGCAGGTAAGTCTGCTTCACGGTGCGATGGCATCCGCCTGGGAAGGATCACCGAGCCGGGTCATCGTCATTTTGCCATCAGTGACAGCAAATGCGAGCCTGCCTTCAACCAGATCAACCGCATCCTTGCCAAATTGTTCGTAACGCCACCCTTCAAGTAGCGGCATATTCCGGCGCACTCCTGCGGCAAGGTTTTCCAGATCATCCGAACGGGCGAGCAAACGCGATGCAACGTCAAGCTCCCGACTGCGAATCTTGAGGAGCAGCTTGAGCAGATCTGCAACCAACGCACCTTCGCGGCCAAGCGGCGCACCGTTTTTGCGTTCCGGCATCTCGGCGGCGGGCAGGGGGCCCGCGGTGGCGAGCACCTGCATCAGCCGCTCGCCGATGTCGTTGTCTTTCCACCCGTTCGACAATCCGCGCACCTTGGCAAGTTCGGCCTGCTGACGCGGAGGATGGGCGGCAATGTCGGCAAGCGTCTCATCGCGCATGATCCGACCGCGCGGAATGTCCTTGTCCTGCGCTTCCAGTTCCCGCCACGCAGCAAGCGCTTTCAAGCGGCCCAGCACGTCGGGTTTGCGTCCTTGTGCGCGGATGCGGTGCCATTGCGCGTCCGGATCAATTGCATAGCGCGCCGGATCGGCAAGCTTCTCCATTTCCTGGTTCAGCCATTCGCCGCGTCCTGTCTCCATCAGCCTGTCAAGCATCCGGGGAAAGATCCGCGCCAGGTGCGTCACATCGCCAATGGCATATTCAAGCTGCCGGTCGGACAGCGGCCGCCGCGACCAGTCGGTAAAGCGGGCACCCTTGTCGACATCAATATTCAGCCAGCTTTCGACGAGGCTGGAATAGCCGATCTGTTCCGCCTGGCTGATTGCCATGCTCGCGATTTGCGTGTCGAAGATCGGCTGCGGGGTTTTCTGCGTCAGATTGTAGATGATCTCCACATCCTGACCGCCGGCATGGAAGACCTTGAGCACGTCGTGGTTGGTGGTCAGCAGGTCCAGCAGGGGCGACAGGTCAATGTCATCTGCCAGCGGATCGATTGCAGCGGCTTCGTTGCCGTCGGAAATCTGCACCAGACACAGCAGCGGCCAATACGTCGATTCCCGCATGAATTCGGTATCGACAGCCACGAAATCGGCCTGCGAGAACCGATCGCACAGGTCGCGCAGTGCGGCCGTGTCGGTTATCAAGGAATGTATCTTCATCTGTTCTGCGCGTTACGCGCATGCGTCATCGCGTTCAACTGCGGCGTTGCCCGCTCTTACAATTTCTTGCACTGGAACGTACCGCTGTTCTGGCCTAGTGCGCGGCACCTGTCCCATTCCTGCAAGAAGACCGATCCTGCCATGCATGCTTATCGTACCCACACCTGCGGCGCTCTTACAGCCTCCGATACAGGAGAGACTGTCCGTCTGTCCGGATGGATCCACCGCAAGCGCGACCATGGCGGCGTGTTGTTCGTCGATCTGCGCGATAATTACGGCATCACGCAGATTGTCGCCGATGAGGACAGCCCAGCGCTGACAGTGCTGGACCGCCTGAGGGTTGAAAGCGTCGTCACCATCGATGGAGAGGTGAAGGCAAGGGCGGCTTCGACCGTCAACGCGTCATTGCCCACAGGCGAAATCGAGGTATTCGCCCGCGCAATCACGGTGCAGAGCCGGGCCGATGAGCTCCCGATGCCGGTGGCGGGCGATGCTGACTATCCTGAGGAAATCAGGCTAAGGAACCGTTTTCTCGATCTTCGCCGGGAACAGGTTCACGCCAATATTCTGCTGCGCTCCAAAGTGATATCATCCATCAGGCAGCGCATGGTGGAGCAGGGCTTCACCGAGTTCCAGACGCCGATCCTTACTGCCAGCAGCCCCGAAGGCGCGCGTGATTTCCTGGTGCCAAGCAGGTTGCATGCAGGCAAGTTCTACGCGCTGCCGCAAGCGCCGCAGATGTTCAAGCAGATGCTGATGGTTGCTGGATTCGACCGTTATTTCCAGATTGCACCCTGTTTCCGGGATGAGGATTTGCGTGCCGATCGCAGCCTTGAATTCTACCAGCTTGACTTCGAGATGAGCTTTGTCACGCAAGAGGATGTGTTCCAGATGCTGGAACCGGTGCTTGCTGGCCTGTTCGAGGAATTTGCCGGTGGCCGGTCGGTCACGCCGGCGGGGGCGTTTGCGCGTATTCCTTACGCCGAGGCGATGCTGAAATATGGCAGCGACAAGCCCGATCTGCGCAACCCGCTCATCATACGTGACGTCACCCGACATTTCGATGGTTCCGGTTTTGGGCTGTTTGCCAATATTGCTGGCTCGGGCGGGGTTGTTCGCGCCATTCCTGCGCCCCAAACTGCACATCGGAGCCGCAAGTTTTTTGATGAAATGAACGAATGGGCGCGGGCAGAAGGATTTGCCGGCCTTGGCTATGTCACGCGCAAGGACGGCGTGTTCGGCGGGCCGGTCGCCAAGAACCATGGCGAGGAAGGCATGGCCCGTCTGTACGATGATCTGGGCCTGGGCAAGGACGACGGGTTGTTCTTTGCAGCGGGCAAGGAGAAGGACGCGACAAAGCTTGCAGGTGCCGCGCGCACGCGGGTCGCACAGGAACTCGACCTGGTAGAGAAGGATTGTTTCAAATTTTGCTGGATCGTCGATTTCCCGATGTTCGAGTATGATGAGGAACGCCAGCGGATCGACTTCAGCCACAATCCCTTTTCCATGCCCCAGGGTGAGATGGAGGCGCTGGAAAGCAAAGAGCCGCTGGAGGTGCTCGCCTGGCAATATGACATCGTATGCAATGGTTACGAGCTGTCGTCTGGCGCAATCCGCAACCACCGTCCCGACATCATGTACAAGGCCTTCGAGATCGCCGGCTATTCGCGCGAGGAAGTCGACGCGAATTTCTCGGGCATGATCAACGCGTTCAAATATGGCGCACCGCCGCACGGTGGATCGGCGCCGGGCATCGATCGGATCGTCATGCTGCTTGCCGACGAGCCGAATATCCGGGAGGTGATTGCCTTTCCGCTGAACCAGCGTGGCGAGGATCTGATGATGGGTGCGCCTTCGGCAGTCAGCCCGCAGCAGTTGAAGGAGTTGCATATCAAGGTTGCAGAGCCGCCCAAGGCAGCCGCGCTGCAACAGGTCCGCACTGACATTATCGGCGATTGAGTTTGCTGCCATCGGGTTTGGGCACTTGCCAGCCCGCCGTGCGTTGACTAGTGCAAAAATCTGATTTCAACCGCATCAAGCAAGAGGGAAGTTCATGAGCGATACCGAGCAACGCGTAAAGAAGATTGTCGTGGAGCACCTGGGCGTCGAAGCTGACAAGGTTACGATGGATGCCAGCTTCATTGACGATCTGGGCGCGGACAGTCTCGATATCGTCGAGCTGGTGATGGCCTTCGAGGAGGAGTTCGGCGTCGAGATCCCCGATGATGCGGCCGAAAACATCGCGACAGTCGGCGACGCAGTGACTTACATCAAGGAAAACAAGGGCTGATCGACGCATCGCGACCGATCGCGATTTTTCTGTCGCCGGTCGGATGATGTGTTGTTCTGCCTCTCGCCGATGTGATGATCGGGCGCGTGATCGACAGGCCTGGCCCGTATGGCCGGGCCTGTTCCACGTTGAGGATGGTTTGCGGATTGGCTGCGCCGTAACAGGCGTGGATTGAAAGCGGAGAGTGCAGATGCGTCGTGTCGTCGTGACCGGGCTGGGCCTTGTAACGCCTCTTGGGGCCGATGTGGAAACTGTTTGGCAGAACATTCTGGCCGGTAAATCCGGTGCAGGGCCAATCACGCATTTCGATGCTCATGATCAGAAATGCCGCATCGCCTGCGAGGTGAAGGGGGCAGAACATCCTTATGGTTTCGACGCCAATCGGCGTGTCGACCACAAGATCCAGCGGCAGGTAGATCCGTTTATCGTCTTCGGTATCGACGCCGCCGGCCAGGCAATCGAGGATGCGGGACTTGTCGACATGCCGGAAGAGGAGCGGTTCCGTGCTGGCTGCTCGATCGGATCGGGGATCGGCGGTTTGCCCGGCATTGAAAAGGAATCGCTGGTTCTTGCCGCCAAAGGGCCCGGACGGGTTTCCCCTCATTTTGTGCACGGCCGGCTCATAAACCTGATTTCGGGTCAGGTATCGATCCGTTACGGATTGATGGGCCCCAATCATGCGGTGGTGACGGCATGCTCAACGGGGGCGCATTCCATCGGCGATGCTGCGCGGATGATCCGCGATGGTGACGCCGATGTCATGCTGGCAGGCGGTGCCGAGGCGACGATATGTCCTATCGGCATTGCCGGTTTTGCGCAGGCACGGGCACTTTCCACCAGTTTCAACGATGAACCGGAACGTGCGAGCCGGCCCTATGACGTGGCCCGCGACGGCTTTGTCATGGGCGAGGGCGCAGGCGTTGTCGTCCTGGAGGAATACGAAAAAGCCAAGGCACGCGGTGCAAAGATCTATGCCGAGGTGGTGGGTTATGGATTGTCTGGCGATGCCTACCACGTGACCGCGCCTCATCCCGAAGGTTCGGGTGCTTTCCGTTCGATGGAAATGGCGCTGCGCAAAGCTGGCGTTGCCCCGCACGAGATAGATTATGTAAACGCCCATGGCACTTCAACGCCTTTGGGTGACGAGTTGGAGCTGGGCGCGGTTCGTCGCCTGTTCGGCAGCGCGATCGACACTCTGTCAATGAGTTCGACCAAATCCGCTATCGGCCATCTGCTTGGCGGGGCCGGCGCGGTCGAAGCAATTTTCTGCATCCTTGCACTGCGTGACCAGGTGGTGCCGCCAACGCTCAACCTCGACAATCCGAGCGAAGGCTGCCGCGGAGTGGATCTGGTGCCGCATCATGCCAAGCAGCGCAAGGTAACGGCGGTGCTGAACAACAGCTTCGGCTTTGGCGGAACGAATGCATCACTGGTGATGAAGGCAGTCTGACATGGAGGAACGACGCCGTCTGCGGCGTTGGCTGGCAGGTGGCGCAGCGGCCATAGGGCTGCTGCTTGTTGTCACAGCGGCGATTTTCGCGTGGGGTTGGTATGCAAAATCGCCATCAGAGCAGGACCGCGCCTTCGTCGTGCGGTCCGGATCGTCGTTATCGGCCGTGGCCGGTGCGCTGGAGCAGGACGGGATCATAGGTTCACGCGACGGTTTTGTCCTGCGCGCCAAACTGTTTGGCAGTTCGGCACCCGTCAAGGCGGGAGAGTTCCTGATTCCCGCCGGTGCCAGCCCTGCGGACATTTTTGGCATACTCCAGTCCGGGGACGTCATCAGGCGGTTCGTCACCATTCCTGAAGGACTGCCCTCCATCCTGGTGCATGAGCGGCTCATGGCCGAGCCACTGCTGACGGGTCCTGTTGCTGTGCCGGCTGAAGGAACGATCCTGCCGGACAGCTATGATTTCGAACGGGGCGAGCCACGCGCGGCGGTCATGGCCAGGATGCAATCCGCCATGACGGAGTTTCTCGGCTCGGCATGGCCGCAACGCGCCGCGAGCAGCGCAGTTGCCAATCTTGCGGAGGCGGTCACGCTTGCCTCCGTTGTGGAGAAGGAGACAGGCATTCCTTCGGAGCGCCGAATGGTGGCGGGGCTTTACAGCAACCGGCTGAAGGCGGGCATGCGGCTCCAGGCTGACCCCACCATCATCTACCCGCTGACGAAGGGAAAGCCGCTTGGCCGACGCATTCTACGTTCCGAAATTGACGCGGTGAACGATTTCAACACGTACTCGATGGCAGGGTTGCCCAAGGGACCGATTACGAACCCGGGTCGTGCATCGATCCTTGCCGTGCTGAACCCTGCGCCGACTGAAGCAAGGTACATGGTGGCAGACGGCACCGGCGGACATGTTTTTGCTGAAACGCTGGCGGAGCATAATGCAAACGTCCGTCAATGGCGCCGGCTGCGGCGGCAGCGTGGAGAAATGTGATCGCCTGTGTCCTGCGCTGTGGTGTCTAAGCTGTCGGACTGCAACAAACCTGACTGGCGGAGCTGGGTTGTCGGAACCCTGCTGGTCGGGCGCCGTTGATCCTTGAGACCAGAAAGCCAGCGGAGCAGATCGTTCATGCGCAAGCAAATCCCTGACGTTACTTTAAAGACCCGAGTTCGCGACGAAAAGATCGGCGGCGATAATCCTTTCCGTTGGCAGGATTATCGGGTCCGCGACGAATGGGTCGGTAAAACCATTGTCGCCTTCTCCCTGCCGGGAGCGTTCACGCCGACCTGCAGCAACGAACAATGCCCAAGCTTTGAGAGCATGTATGATGCATTCATATCCGCCGGAGCTGACGAGGTTTACTGCATCGCAGTCAATGACGCTTTTGTCATGTTCCAATGGGCAAAGCAGCTTGGCTTGAAGAAGGTGAAGATGCTGCCGGATGGCTCGGGCAGCTTCACACGGCGGATGGGCATGCTCATCGACAAGGACCATCTTGGCTTCGGCCAACGGTCATGGCGTTATGCGATGATAGTGAGGGACAATGAGGTCGTCGCCTGGTTCGAGGAGCCCGGCATCAACGATGAGGGCGCGGACGACGACCCTTACGGCGAAACCGCACCTCAAAAGGTGCTCGATGCGCTCAACCAGCTCTGAGGTCGAAGATCAGGGGCGCGTCTCAGGCAAATACCCATTAGCGGGCAGCGAATCTGCGCCGCTGATCGTGACTGCAACACTGCCGCCGGAGATCTTCGCTTGGTTGAACCGGTTGCGGCAAATGTATTTCCCGCCGGACCGCAACCACATTGATGCACATGTTACATTGTTCCACGCCATCCCTCCATCCGGCGAGGACGAACTGCGCCATTTGCTTGCTGATCTTGCGGCCGGCAGCGGGCCTTTGGCAGCGGAACTGGCGTCTGTCATTTCGCTGGGGCGCGGAACAGCTTTTGGCATCGTGTCTCCGCAACTCCTGGATCTTCGTGCTTTGATTGCGGACCGGTTTGCCGGCATGCTGACGGCGCAGGACATGCACAGGCCTCGCCTTCATGTCACCGTTCAGAACAAAGTCACTCCAGAAGCTGCCAGGGCCCTGAAGCAGGAACTGGAGCATGATTTCATTGCCAGGCCATTCGTGTTTGCAGGTCTGGAAGCTCATTATTACCTTGGCGGACCTTGGAGGCTTGCCGGCCAATGGCGTTTTCGCAGGTAAGAACGCTCAAACAGTTGACCGGATGCAAGCTGCGCCGTAAGACGCGCCTGCCCACAAGGGGGCGGAGTAGCTCAGCTGGTTAGAGCAGCGGAATCATAATCCGCGTGTCGGGGGTTCAAGTCCCTCCTCCGCTACCATTTTCAATAAGAGCGTGTTGCAAAGGCTGTCTGGGCTTCCCGTGCTGGCAAGGTATGAAACTTGCCTGATTATTGGGCCTGCGCTGCCTGCTCAAGCCAAGCCATGCCAGACGCTAAGCGAGATGAGGCATGCGTTCTTAATCTGGCTGCTCTGCTGTGCAGAGAGGCTCAGGCTTGACCCGCCCTTTACCTTTATTGCACGGTTCGTAGGCCTGCTGCGAGTTTGGTGGACATCGGGACACGCTCAATCAGGCAAACCCAGCTTCTCGTCCGCATTCGACAGGGCCTAGATAGCCTAGGGGTCGCATGACGCTTGCTCAGGTTGTAGAAGCATTCGCTGTAGTCGAACACGTCTGCCTTCGCCTGCAATCTCGTGCGGCAGGTCTTCTTCCCGATCCGCTCGACCTTGAGCGAGGAGAAGCTTTCCAGGGAGGCGTTATTCTGAACATTGCCGGACCGGCTCATCAAGCAGGTGACGCCATTATGGGCCATCAGTTGCTGGAACTGCTCACTGGTTTACTGGCCGCCCTGATCCGGGTGGTGCAACAGGACAAGGAGCTTGCTCCGCCGCCGGATCGCCAGGATCAGCGCGTCGGTAACGAGCCGGGCGGCCATGGTACCGCTCATCGACCAAGCAGCCATTCTACGCGAGAAGAGGTCGATAATGCGGCAACGCAGAGCAATCCCGCCGCGGTCCAGATGCTGGCGAACTCAGCCACCACTTCTGGTTGGGTCTGTCGGCGGTGAACTGGCGATCCAGCAGGTTGCCGGCGATGACAGAGCGTTCGCCCTGATCCTTGGGAAGGCCACGACGACGAGAGCGCGCCCGCAGCCCTGCGCCTGCATGAGCCGCTCGAGCCAATGCTGCGTCATTCCTGAGCTTCTTCTGCCTTGCCGCCGCCTCCAGATGGCTACCGCGCTATGCCAACAGGTTCCAGTTGCAAACAGCCTACCCGAAATACAACCATCATCTTCGTAAGTGAGCCGATGGGCTTTTTGCTCGATCTTTCAAAGGTCGATCTCACTCTTGCTCAAAAGAGCTGTCCTACATGAAAGAATGTCAATACTGATTCGCTATCCAGACGAACTGGATGCATTTTCTTGACGCTAGTTTGGTGAGCAACACCTGCGTCAAGGCGATGAAGCGGTAAAGGAAACAGCATGACCGAACTGATTAGTCAGACGCTCGAGGCGGAGTTCGCTTTTGCCGAGGTGGATGAGATCCTGGCGCAGCCTACACCGATCGATGCAGCGCGCAAAGCCGTCGCGCGGCTCAAGATTGAACTCGCCGACGTGCGAGCAGCCATAGCCGCCGACAATCTGCGCGATGATGTGCTGCTCGCCGAGCGTGATAACCTCATCAACATCAAGGATGCGCTAGAGGCGGAACTTGCACGCGCGCAGGCGGAATTGGCTGCTGCGTCGAGGACGCTGGCCGACCTGCGCGCAGCCGCCGACGCTGACAGCGTGCGCGAAGATGCGCTGCTTGCCGAGCGCGACAATCTCTTGATCACGAAAAATGCGCTGGAAGCAGACATTGCGCGCGTGCGGGCAGCACTTGCCGATGCACTGGAAGCGCTCGCCGAGGCGCAGGTGCAGCCGCCAAAGCCCGAGCCGGACCCTGTGCCGGAACCGGAACCGGTTGACCCCTACAACAAGGGCACGACCTACCCGCCTGCCGCCAAACTGTCCCTGACTGACCAGTTCATTGCGCCCGGTGAAACGAAACTGGTGGTGGCGCTGGAACTGGACCGGCCAAGCGTCAACAGTGTTATCGGGTTCATCCGCTGCGCCAATGGCAAGGGCGGGCGCGCATGGCCGGACATCACCAAGCCGATCTTCTTCAAACCGGGCCAGATGCGCGCCACGGTTTCTTTCTCCGTCACGAAAATGAAGGAAGGCGATTACGTATCGCTGGGCCAGAGCAACGTGCCTGACGGTGCGGTGCGCGGCGCTGGCAGTGCCAAGGGCCTGTGTGTTGCAGGCGCGGTGCAGCCCGAAGAAATCAAGCCCGATCACGGCAGTTTTGCCCCCGTTGGTGAGCTTGTCTACAACGCGACCGGGCGGCAGATGAAGGAAAGCGGGCTGTTCCTTGACCAGCTTGCGCATGGCCGCACGCAGACCGGCAACGCGGAGACAGGCTATTACCATCCCGACGCTTTTGCGTTCGATGGCGATGATCTGCTGCTGAAATCCTATCGGCTTGATGAGCCGGTGAAGGTTGGCGTCCCGGCGGTGCTGTATCCCTACGCCGCTTCGATGCTGACCGGGCTGACGAAGGACGGCGGTTCGTGGCCCAGGGTGACGCCGGAACTGACGTTCAAGCATGGCAGCATCGAGTGGGAGGCCAAGATGCCGAACCGGCGCGGTTCATGGCCGGCGCTGTGGCTGTGCAGTGTCAGCGGTTCAGGCTATCCGCAATGGCCGTTCGAGATCGATGTTTACGAAGGGTTTCACTACAACCCGGAAAGTCGGCCCAACCGCACGCTGTCATCCAACCTGCACGGCGGTCCTGAGGGTAATGACCGCAAGTGGACACGGCCTGCCGGGCGCATCCAGATGGGCTATTACGGACTGCCTGATACGCTCGACACCGAGTTTCACAAATTTGCCTGCACCATCACGGCGGAAGACATCGCCATCTTTGTCGATGGGGTGGAGACGATGCGTTACGCCAACCCGTTCGAAAGCACGAAGGGCTGGTATCCGCTGACCAATGTGGCGGTGAAGGCGCAGGATCCCGACCTCTATGATCAGGGCAGCGGCGACATGGTGGTGCGCGGCATCAAGATCTGGCGGGCCGACTGAACGCACGCCGCCTGCGAGCTTTTGTAAACGATACGATGCCGCCGCGCTCCAGCCAGGGGTTCGGCGGCATTTTCGTGCCTGCACCGGAAGGCTGGAGCATCGAACAGGAAAAACGGGAGGAGGCCATGATGGATGGCAATGCAATGCAGAATGCAGCGATCCTGCGTCAATCGGTGGACATGGCACTGACGAAGCTGTGCGAGGAGGGGGCGATCGGCACGGCGCCGGGGTGGCTGGGTGGATCGATCCCGGCGTGGGTCGCCTGCGCGGTGGCGGTCAGCGGGCTGCTGTGACCGGCAGGCGTGCTGTCGCGCGACGTGACTGACGACACGCGCCGCATCACGTCTATCGAGATCGAGATAAGCCGGCAGGAGGCGGACAACCGCGACACCGTCCAGCGCATGGCGCGGATCGAAACGAAGCTGGACCTCATGGTCGCCGCAATAGGTCGTGCTGGCCCTTCACAGACCATGCGAGGCTACTGGCAACGCCGAAAGGCCAATGACAATGGACTAGATAGCAACGACAATGCGCCAGAGGCAGAGGTTGTCGATCTGCTTACCGGCCGTAAGGGTTCTTCGTCGGGTGCTCGATAAATTCGCCAGCGTATTGGCCAGGTGTCAAGCTTCTCGACATGTTCGCCGCCCTTCCTAAGCAGCGAAGCGTCGACCGAAGCCGTCACTCTCTTTAGCATGT